>NZ_JAOCQD020000005.1 GCF_025290835.2 Aquabacterium sp. OR-4
GTGTCTTCGGCCTGCACATAGGCGCCGCGGGCGGCGCCGTCGGCGGCCTGGGTGCCCGACAGGTCAGACAGTTGCTGGGCCGAGGCGATCTGGACTTTGGGCGCCCACGAGAAGTCACCGGCCAGGGCCTGCTGGCGCAGGGTTTCGGCCTTGGCGGCGTCGAACTTGTCACCAAAGGCCTGGCGCAGCGTGGCGTTGAACGCACCGGCATCGGACGCCGAGGCGGCAAAGCGCTGCTGCATGGCGCTGGAGACGCGGCTCAGGGCCAGGGCATCGGCCGCGGCAGCCTGCTGGGCCTGCAGGTTGACCACCGTGCCTTGCAGGCGCTGGCGCACCAGGCCCAGGCGCGAGAGCCAGCCGAACTTGCCGCGCACCGGCAGGCTGCCTTCGGTGGGGCGCAGCGCTTCGTGGCGCAACTGGGCGCCGTGCTCGGCCCTGTCGGCGCGCTGCTGCAGTGCCGCGCGAATGCGGCTGAGCCAGGCCCCGCGCACCGGCTGCGCGCGCACCATTCCGTGCTTGAGCATTCGGCCGGCCCAGGGCGCCGCCGTTTCGCGCCGGGCGGCTGCGTGGCGAAACCAGCGCGGCGTGCGGCTGGTGGCCAGGGCAGGGGCCTGGGCGTTGGCCTGGGCTGTGGCCGGAGCGTTGACCTGGGCGGTGGCTGCGTTCACGGCGCCAGCCAGTGCGCCGCTGGCGTTCGGGTCGATCTGCATGGGTTCTCCTCGGTTGAATGCCGCTCGATGGCGCCATGGCATGACGGTCAAAGTGAGCGGTCAGCCTTCATGCATCGGGAAGGCCTGTCGGCGCATTCTTCGGGCCGCGGTGCACGCCGTCTTCACGCGATCTCAAACATCTGTATCGACTTGCGCCGCCCGGATCCAAGTCGCGTACGTGTCCACGCGCAGCACACCCTCACGGCCACCGCCCCGAACCCAGCTCAGCGCAGAAACTGGGCCCACAGCCGCAGTGCACCGCCACCGTCGGTGCCCGCCTGGCTGGCCGTGGGCATGGCGGTATAGGTGTTGGCGGTCACTGCCAGGGCCAGGCCGCCACGGTTGAGCAGCAACTGGCTGTCGGCCGGGGCAAACAGCGGCGAGGCGGTGCCCAGGGGGTAGTCGGCCGCCACCGCCGTGGCGGTGCCCGGCGCCCCCTTGAGCAGGCGGTTGTCGCTGCGTCGGTAGTAGCCCCACTGGCCCATGTGGCCGCCCCAGTGCAGGCCCACGTAATCGCCTGCGCGGTTGAAGGCGTAGAGGCCGCCGCTGCGGTCGAGTCCGCAATGCTCGGGCAGGGTGATCAGGGTGTCTGACCAGGCGCCGGCCACCCAGCGGCTGAGGCGGCAGCCGCCATACAGCAGAAACTCGCCGCCGCTGGTGTCGGTGCCCACCAGGCGGGTGTTGCCCCAGATGGCGAAATCGATGCTGGGCTCGGCCGCCAGCCAGCGCTGCAGCACGGGTGACCAGAACGTGATCTGCTCGGGGCGCAGCGGCTGGCGCGTGCCCGGGTCGGCCTGCGCGGTGAACGCGGCAAAGCCATCGCTGGTGGCCAGCTCGTTGAACCATGGCTCGGCGTTGGCCGGGGTGTCCGCGGCCCAGCGCTCGGGCACGGCACTGATGCTGGAGCGCATGCCGACCACGCCCGTGCCCATCAGGGACTGGATGCGCCCGGCCACCACCAGCCGGCCGCTGTCGTCCAGCGCGGTGTCAATGCCCTCGGCCAGGGTTTCGCCGAAATCAAAGCTGCTGCGCAGGCCGTTCAGCACGATGTTGCGGAAGGCTCCGTCGGCCGCGGCACGCAGACCCAGCAGGCTGCGGGTGCTGCTGGAGCCGGCCGCCGACATGCCCACATAGGTGATCGCCACGTCACCGGCGGCATTGATGCGCACGCGGTGGTCGTGCACCTTGCTGGGCGGCGATGCGCCGACGACCTGGGGTGTCTCCCAGGCGCTGGCGCCGGCCCTGCGGCGCGTGGCCACCATGTAGCGGCACAGCTTGCCGGCGGGGCTGAGTTCGTACGCATCGGCGGTGCAGGCCCGTTCGGTGATCCAGCTCACCACCGCATGGCCCGAACTGGACACAGCCAGCCTTGGCCTGTGGTCTGCCAGCAGCGGGGCGGCATCGTCGAGCACCACCGGCGCGGCCCAGCGCGCCGCCTGACCGGCCGCACCGGCCTGGCCTTGCACCACCTGCACGGCCAGACGCCCCGCGCCATCGGCCTGGGCAAAGGCGACCCAGGCACTGCCGTCATCGGCAAGCCCAGCGTCAAAGCCCGTGTTGCCGCTGGCGCCGGAGGCCACGCGCAGCCCGCCGGTGCCCAAGGTGTTCAGGGTGGTCGGGCTGTCCCAGCTGAGGCTGGTCTGGTTGCCGGTGGCCGTGGATGAGCTGGCGGCCACCTGCGTGGGCGTGGTGATCAGGCAATCTGGCGCAGCGGCAGTTTGCGACTTCACGAGCAGGCCATTGGCACTGCCTGGCTCGGCCGGGTTCTGCCAATGCAGGCTCATCTCGGCGCCCGAGGCAATGCCCACTGTCAGGCTGATCGAGAAGCCCGAGGCGCTGCTGGCCTGGACGGTCTTGTGGAACGTGGCGCCCGAGCCCGAAAACGACAGGGTGAGCCGGTTGCTCGAACGATTGGTGCTGTACCAGACCTGGCCACTGGCGTCGTAGCGCAGGGCGCACAGGCTGCCATCGTCGGTGGCGCGGCCTTCGTAGAGGCCCTGCATGCAACTGGCCACTTCGTTGAAGCGCGATCCCGTGGGGCAGGCCGCCAACTGCGCCTGCAGCGCGGCCAGGCCGGCGCCCGGTGATGAGCCACCGCCCGAGCCGCCGTTCGATCCACCATTGCCCGCGCCGTTGCCACCCGAGTCGCTGGCCGGTGCGCCGCCACCACCGCCACCGCAGGCCGCCAGCCAGGCACCCAGGCTGATGGCCAGGCAGGCGGCAGCAGCCCGTGTTGCCAGGCGATGCGTCACACCACGCTTGCTCATGCTTCAAGACCTCCCACGCCTGCCCCTTGGCACGGCCCGGCAGGTTCTAACCGCTGCGCTCAGGGGTGCCCGGTGTGCCGTCGTAACAGCCGCTGGGCAGGTGTTTCAGGAGGCGAGCGTCCAGAGTGGCATTGCCCGGTTGTGGCGGCTGCCGCCGCACCCGCGGTGTAGACGAGACTTCTGGGACAAAGCGGCGACCGAAAGCCAGTGGGGCAGCCTGAACCGTGGCCGGCTGTACGGCAGAAGGTTCGCCACCCGGCGAGAGGCGATTCTTTGCGGCCGATGGCATGGATGCGAGTTGCGCAGACCCAGCATCGGTATCCACATGCTGCGCCACATGACCGCTACGAACGCCTCGTCTGAACGGCGTTGGGCGTCAGGTCCAGCTGAGCGTCCAGGCCGGCGGCACGGCAAAGTACTGGTCGTACTCCTTGCGCGCGGCTGGTGGCAGGCCTGACCAGAACGCGTGGGCCTGGCTGAGGCAATCCTCGCCTCGGCCCATGCGCCAGAAGAGGTCGGCGGGGTCGATCTCGGGGTGCTGGATCCAGGGCGGCGCCACGAAGTTGGCTGGCGCCGGTGGCAACTCGGCGCGAACCTGTTCAAGCAGTCGCCCGAGCCTGTTCAGGCCATGGCCATCGCCGCCATCGCCCCAGTAGGCGTCGTTGGCCGTGTGCTCAACGAGCATTGCGCCGCGCGTGGAGGCCAGCACGCTGGCCAGATCGGCATGCTGCGCGAACTTGGCGCGCAGGGCGGTGAGCATGACCTCGTCGCGCACGACGGGCCAGTCGGGGCGCATGGATCGCCGCGTGCGGTCGCGGCCGATCTGTGCTGCCGCAAAAGGCGTGGGTGCGGCATGGACGGCATCGACATCGCCGGCATCGCTGAACTTCGCGGCCTGGAAGAAGTGCTCCGTCGTGGCCCAGGTGCGGCCGCCCGCTGCGACGGGGTGGCGCGAGAAGTTCGAGAAGCAGCCGTAGGCCTTGTTCGTCTCGTAGAAGTGCAGGGTGATCATGGCAGGCGGGTGAGCTGTTCGTGGCACGCGGAGCCCAAGCGCGCCGGCTCAGCCATGACCTTGTTCCGCGTCGGGCCACCAGGGTGGGAGCCCCTCGTTGGCCCGATATCGGTTCAGGAACGCGACAAAGTCCCCGGCATCCGCCTCGCGAGCGTGCCACTTCGGCTCGCCGAGATCGATGCAGCAGACGGTCTCCGGGTCGACTGCATCCAGGCAGTACAGGATGTCGTTGTTGGCGCCACGCGCGAACGGTACGAGCTTGCGCTGCGTGGCCTTGCGGATCAGGCGCATTTCGCCTGGCACATCGATCGCACGCAGGATGCTCAGCGCATGGCCGTCGCCCCCGTGATCGAAGTCCATCTCTGCCCACAGCACAGCCTCGACAAAGTGCCGTGGATACGCGAACGCAAAGCCGAGTTGCGCATGGTCAGCGCAGTACTTCGCTTGGGCTTCGAAGTGCGCGGATTCACGTGGGGCGGTCATGTTGGTGGCTCAGGGCTTGCCGGTGATCTTGGGGTGAGTGGCAACGACGCCTTGGTTCGCAAGACACGCCTGGCAATTTGCTCAACGTTTGCCGGCGTATCAGTGTGCAAGCCTATGGACGCCGCATCCGACCGGGTCAAGGGCCCGGGTGCTCTCTCACGCCGCTGACTGGTGCGCCGCCCCATCGGCATTCCAGTAGCGCCAGTCTCCAGCCTCGCGGCCGTCCTGGTAGTGCCCTTCGGAGGCCATGCGTCCATCGGGGTAGAAGGTACGCCACAGACCTTCTTCCTTGCCGTCCACGTAATGCCCTTCGGCAATGACTTGACCATTGCTGTGGTACTCGCGGAACAGGCCATGCCGGATCCAGTGGGTTCCATCGGTAGCCATCACACGGGAGTATCGGAAGTGGATCTCACCGGTTTCATAGGGGATCTCTGCGATGTTGAGTTCGGTGGTCATGATCGCTTCCTGATGGGGAAATCGCTGGGTTTGTACAGTTCGCGCGAGCGACGCAGGTCTTGCACAAGGCCGTTCGGCCTGTCATTGAATTCGCGGGCGGTGTACTTCAAGTTCGGAATGGCCCAAAGCAACAGGCGGCCTGTCGTCGCCAATATCCGAGACTTCCCGCGAGCAAGACCCCGATGGGTCGGATGGCCTCAAGAAACAGGAGGGCTCAGGCTGTCGTCAAAATATTGCAAGCCATGCGCGTCTCTGAGCGCATAGACCCTCTCGTACTCGAAAGAGAGAACAAAGAACTTGCTCGTCCGCTTCGCCAGCGCATCGAGCAATTGCCGCGCATCTCGATTGCACAAGTCATACCGGTCCAGCAAGTAGCCGAGGGACACGCGCAGCCCGACCGTCCAGGCAGCCGGGTAGGGCATGCCTTCTGCACGGACGGCATGCCGTCCATCTTGCGAGTGAACGAACAAGTCCAGACCGGATTCAGCAAACACGGCCAGCGTGCCGTTGGGATGATCATCTGATGGCGACACGGCCCCGCAGTCAAATGCAGCCTGTCTCAAGTGGTCTTCGTGGATGCCAGATTCGAGTTCCAGCGAAAGCGCCATCGACATGGTTTCTCCGTGTTACGTCGGTCGTGCGGTGCTACTGAAGAGGGGCAACGACGCCTTGGTTCGCAGGTCTTCTGTCCTCGCTGCCGAGGCCGACACTGTGAATCAGCGGCGGAACGGCGGGTCGGTAGGCCTGCCGGTCAACCACGGTCACTTGTCCGTTCTTGACGATGTAGAGGGTGTTGAAGGGGACCGGATTGTCCTGGAGATGTCGTGCCAGCTGGGCTGCCGTCGCGGGCAAGTCATTGAGACTGACAATGACGTTCGGAGCCTGGGTCTCGATCTTCTGGGCCACGTTGTCCCTGATGGTCCAGAGGTTTCCGGTTGACGGTGCGTAGACATCCGCCAGTTGTCCGTTGATGCCAGCGTCGGGGTTCTTGACGCCCCGGGCACCCGCGTTGGGCAACTGAACAACTTCAAAGCCCTGCTTTCCTGCCAGAAACGCCAGCGTCTCGTTCTGGCGCTGAATCGAGCGAAGCTGATCGGGGTTTGAGTTGCGCGGAGCGACCTCCGGCTCACCGGCCAGACTGCCCGGTTGGTGTCCTGGCATCAGTGGTACGCGCACGGGTTCGATGATTCGAGACTTGAATCCACCGCCTGCGGCCGTCATCCCGACATCGACAGTGACCTGTGTCACTGCTTCAACGACTGGCTCCGCAGGCGGTGAGAGGAGGGGGCGTCCTCTGTTCGCATCGAAGGTCTGGCAAGCATATGGACGCCGCATCCGACCGGGTCAGGGGCCCGGGTGCTATCTCACGCCGCTGACTGATGCTTCTGGCTCGGATTTGGATCGGCGCCGACAGCACAAAAGACCCCTCTGGCCAGATCCTGGCGTCATCAATGCCGCGTACCCGCCATGCGATCGGCAATCTGGGCGTTGTAGGTCACCATGGCGCCTAGTGCAGTGCGCCGCTCTGTTCTGTACTTATTCCGGTGCGGTGACCAGGGCGGCCTTGCCCGGGCCTTGGCCAGGATGTCGTCGCGCGGGCCGTCCAGATGAACGGCTTGGGATCGACGTTGTGATGGGCCACGTACAGGTCGATGGCCAGCTCCAGTTCGGCAACGCTGGCGAAGCTGTCACGCTGGATGCGCTTGTCGGTGATGTCGCGGAAGAAGCGTTCGACCAGGCATGTTCAGCCACGAAGCGTTGGTCGGCGTGAAGTGCATGACGAACCGCGGATGACGCGCCAGCCATTTGGCACCTCGGGGTGGCTGTGGTGGCGTAGTTGTCCACGATCAGGTGAAGGCCCAGGTGCTTGGGCGTGCGGCGGTCGAGGGCCGCAAGAACTTCAGCCACTCGCGCGCCGGGTGGCGCGGCTGGCACATCGAGATCACCTTGCCGTCCACCGTGTTGAGCGCGGCAAACAGCGTGGTCGTGCCGTGGCGCTTGTAGTCGTGGGTCACGGTGCCGGCACGCCCGCGCTTCATCGGCAGACCCGGCTGTGTACGGTTGAGCGCCTGGATCTGGCTCTTCTCGTCGCAGCTGAGCACCAGGGCGTGCTCGGGCGGGTTCATGTACAGGCCGACGACGTCGAGCAACTTGTCCTCGAACCGTGGATCACGCGAGAGCTTGAACGTGCGGCTCAGGTGCGGCTTCAGGCCGTTGCTCTGCCAAACCCGACGCACGGTGGCTCCCACACCCAGGTGCGCGCCAAGGTGCGGGTGCTCCAGTGCGTGGCGTCGACCGGCTTGTCGTGCAGCGTGGCCTGCACGATGCGCGACTCCATCTCAGTGGTGATCGTGGCCGGACGGCCGCTGCGTGGGGCGTCCTTGCGCAGCGCGTCGATGCCACCGCTGAGGAAGCGCTCGCGCCACATGGCGACCTGGCGCCGATCCAGTCCTGCATCGACAGCGATGTCCTTGTTCTGCCGGCCCTCGGCGGCCAGCAGCACGACCAGCGCACGCTGCTGCAACCGGGCCTCCACCGTTCGGCGCTTGGCCAGCACACGGAGCTCGCGCTCGGTGTCTGCGTCCAGTTCAATCGTCTTGGCAACCCGCACTGTTCCAGCCTCCTGGAACGTCTGAGTATGCCGGCGCAAATAAGTTCTATAAATTCACGCGCACCACACTAGAAAGGCCTCAAACGTCGGGAACTTATCCGCGGCTCTCGGCTGCCAGCAATCCACAGCACGGCGCCACCCAGAGTTGGCGCACCATCAAGCACGGCGACGAAGAGGTCAAGGTCGTGCTCGGAGCCGCCGATCACCACGACGTCCTTGGACGCCAGCCCATGCGCATCGAGCACCGACAAGGCGTCTGGCCGGTCGGCCGCGACTGGGCGCGACCGGCGATCAGCTCAGCTGTGCCGAACAGGTCGGAATCCACGTGAGCGGCGGCCAGCCATCCGCAAGACACAGGAAGTCCTCGACCTGCTTCGGCAGCGGGCGTCCCAGTGCGCGTTCGGCTTCATCCACCCGTCGCGATGAGAAGCCGCCACCGCGGCAGCGACCATCGAAGCATGCGATCCGTGTCATGTGCGCTGGCCAATTGCTTCCAATGAGCGATTCGGGCGATGTCGGCAATCACGGTGGCGCTCATCATGGCTTCTCCAGGGTGAATTCTGTCGGCTTGTACCCGATCGGGTACCTGTCTGGCCGCCCAGGCTTGAGTTGACTTAGGTGTCAAGTCTAGCCACAGGTTGTGCGACGCCTGTCCACGTCGTGTCAGGCACATGTCCGGCATGGCCTTGGTAGCTCTGTCCTGCGGCGACCAAGCGCGCCCGTTCCTTTGCGGCGTCCAGCGATGCATCGGTGGGTCGGACTTCGACAGGTCTGCCGCCAGCGCTTCGTTGCAGACCCGACAAAGAGTGGTGGTCGCACACTCAGATCGAAACGGCCATCTCCAGCGCAATCTTGGCCCGATTGATACCGTCGTCCTCCGCGGGTTGATCCTTCAATTCATCCAGTGCGTACATCAGTGCGACTCGTTTGCCGACGGTGTAAAGAGCTACATCGGCGGGATCGTTCACATAGATTCCAGCTGAAACCAGTGTTCCGTCATCAGTTGCAATATCGATCATGTCCGGTAACGTCGAGGCGTCAGCGCCGGCGGCATAGACATCCACGACTTGCCCTTTAACTTTCAAGGTGGCAATGGTTCCGTTCTTGACGTTGTTCCACCATTCGGTGCTTGCGAACAGACCATGCTTTCCTTTGAGACCGATCCGAGGACGGCTGCGATCCAAGGTCAGCTTATGTGCCTTCTCAATGGTTTGCGGCGTGAGTTCAAGTTCACGTGCCAGCGTGTAGGTGCGCTTCATGGTGAGTGGACTGTGTTCGGTGTCTATGAACATTAGTTGCCCCGGCGAACCGGCTTCTGCGCTGACGATGTTGTCGTTGTAGATCTTGAAGCGCGTCGCCGCGACCCAATCCGGTGGTCATCTGGCCGCTCTCGAACTTGAATCGTGCGTTCGTCTGGACTCAGTTCGGTGCTTCGGGCGGCATTTCTGGAAATACGACTGCGGCCGGCTCGTTGGCTGCAAACGCCGATTTGCTGCAACTGGCCGAAGTGCCGGGCCGGGTGCGATCCGGACAGTGATTCCCCGGTAGGCTTCAGCGCAGTCACGTACGGGCGATGAACGAGGTTTCGCCCGTGCTGGGCAATTCCCCGGTGATTCTGAATTCTCTTTGAAGTCGCGTTCGCTCATCGATCGATAGTGGATCTCATTGCCCTTCCAGTCCAACTCACGCACGGGGCTGGTCGGATCAATCCTCGCCGCAGGATTGGTCTCGATTTCGGGCCGGGCGACCACACTCTGGCGGCCGGCCACTGGTGCCATGACTGACAGGACCACACCAGTCTGAGCCACGCCGATGTCATTGACGACCGTGTCAGGCGCCCCCGCCATGCGTGCCAGGGCTTGCCAGTCCCGTCAGGACAGGGCCGCCCGCCGCCAGGCCGATGTCGGTCTGGAAGCTGAGCTGTTCAGGGCTTAGAGGAGGACGGTTCTCCGCTCAAGCTGAGCCCTGGCGTCGTCGGATGCGGTGAACATGAAGTGTCGCGCCGCGCCTTGGTAGTCACCACTTTTGAGCGCGGTACCCATCTCCGTCCAGCGGTCGTAGGTTCCCACGGCTACCTTGCGATCGTTGACTGACTGAAAGTCGGACGGCAACCGGGCTGGACTCGCAGGGCCGGGCGCGAGCCCGGTGATTGACGCCTGCGGTTGCGTGAGGTCGTTGAAGCGGTGCCATTCAGTGCCGATGAGGACACGCCAGGCACCCATTCCGCATTCCTGTGCGCGCGCTTTCGCCTGCGCAACCTTCTCCGCCGCCGCCTCACGCGCACGCTGCTCCAGCCGGCCTTCACGGCCAGTACTGCCGCTGTTGCTGGCGATCAGGCGGCCGCCGGTGCGGGCGAGTGCGGCCAGGTCGGCGTCGGAGCGGTTGCCGAGGTCGGCCATCTGCAGCTCCTGGCCCACGCGCAGGATCGGGCTGCCCCACTGGTTGAGCTTCAGGCTGTTGTCGATGGCCATCTGCGCCAGGCCGGCGCGCCATTGGTCGCCGTAGTGGGCACGGGCGATGGCTTCCAGCGTCTGGCCGCGGCTGACCACGGTGGTGGCCGGGGCGCTGGGTGGCGGCCTCGGGCGGGGTGGCGGCCGTGGCATTGGCGGCGGCGTCTGCCTGCACCTGTGTGGCGGTGATGTCGCTGCCGCCGGCGTCGTCGGGCTGCGGCGCCTGGGGCTGTGCGGCGGGCCTGGGCTTGCGCTTGCCTCGCGCGGCGCCACGCCGATCCACCAGTGCCCGCGGCTGGCGGCCTGGGCCGCGGCCATGCCGCTGGCCAGCCTTTGCGCCGCATCGAGCTGGCCGCGGCCAAGCGCCTGCACGGCGCGCAGCCCGGTCACCACCTCGCTGGCGGTGCTGATCTGGGCGGCCAAGCTGCTGTCCTTGCCCATGGCGCTGCCGGCCAGGCCCAACGTGCCGCTGAGCGCACCCAGCGCATCGCCGCCGCGCACCGCACGCACCGCCACGGCCTGCTGCGCATAACCGCCCACGGTCTGCAGCGTGGCGATGGTGGACGAGGCCTGCGTGCCGCTGCCGAAGGCGCCGCCGGCCAGGCTGAGTGCCGCGCCGATGTCCTTGTTGGCGATGGCGTTGTAGGCCATGTTCAGCTTGCCGGCCGCGCTGGCCACGGCCTCGATGTTGGCCACCGTGCTGGCGCTGGCGCCCTCGTTGCCGGCAATGTTGGCCGCGCCGCCGGCCACGCTGGCCACCGCGCCCAGCACCGCACCCCAGCTCTTGTTCTTGATGCCCTGGTAATAGCGCGGTGGCCGCGCGCACCACGTCGACGATGCGCACCGCCAGCTGCACCACCGGGATCGGGATGAAGCGGCAGATCATCAGCACCGCCGCAAACAGCTTGCTCTGCATCAGCTGCTTGAAGCCTTCCTTGACGGCCGAGATCACCGCCTTGGTGGTCTCCTTGACCGCCTGCACCACGGCCTTGACAGTGGTCTTGACGGCCTGCACACCTTGCTTGAAGCCTTCGCGCACGCGCTGGAAGTTCAGCGTCATCAGCCCGGTGGCCACCTTGAAGGTGGACTTCACGACGCTGACCGCACCCTTGACCACCGCCTTGACGATCTTCTTGAAGCCACCGGAGATGGCCTTGCGCAGCTTCTTGAACCAGCCGTATTCCACCTGCACGCTGCGGCCGTTGAGCATCACGGTGCCGTGGTCGTTGTCGGCCTTCATGTCGGCCAGCTGCTGGGCGCTCACGGCATCGCCATGCATCAGCTTGGCGAAGATCTCGCCTTCGTCGCCGGCCGAATCAACGGTGTTGATGCGGGCGTCGATGGCGTGGCCCAGCTCTTCCATCAGCAGGCGCTGGGCGGTGTCGGCATCGCCGTGCAGGGTTTCGCGGCTGATGATG
>NZ_JAOCQD020000006.1 GCF_025290835.2 Aquabacterium sp. OR-4
ATAAGTACAGAACAGAGCGGCGCACTGCACTAGTCCCTGTGTGAGGCCGACATTCGTGCTTTCGGCCCACGCGATGGCGCCACCAAGAAACTGCTCTATCGTTTGGTTCTCCCAGCCGTTGGCTCCTGGCCCGTAGGCATTGGAGGGTGACTCTGCTTCCTTCTTCTCCTCTTCCATGCGATCAAGACGCAGTGCGCTGGCAAATTCCAGGAACGTCGGTTCGTCCTTGACGGAGTCGAGAAGCTCGTGGAGATTGGTCGGCATGGGGATAGGTGGCCTTGTGCGGCCTAACGTTCGAGCTAAGCGGGCGACAACGGCAGGACGCCAGGCCCGGGCTGGGGAAAATGTACCGCGTACCGCCAGACCGGGCCTGGTGGCCTGCCGTTGGCGCTCCGCTTGAGCGAGGGGTTAGGCCGCACTCTTCGCCTCGCGCTCACCGAGACTTGGGAGTTGGACGCCGGAAAGAAGGGCGTCTCCGGCCGCAAGCAGGAGTGACCAGCTAACTTTTACCTCTTCCGCGCTTGTGCGCGAGCGTATAAGTTCTCGGTGCGAGGACGCTGTGAAGTAAGCGCGGTTGAATGAGTCTCGGGCTTCCGGTCCGAGGTACAGGCAGTTCTTTTCCCACCAGTCTTGACACTCGAGGACGAGTGCGTGCACATCATCTGAGTGTGCCGCGGCTACAAGGCGACGCCAAAGCGTGAACGCTTCCTGGTGCGCGGCAAGTCGGCGCTCGACTGCAGCCAAGCGGAGCTGTTGTTGTGACCGAAGTTGCTCAAGGACAAGTGCGTTCTGGTGCTCAAGCTCCTTCAGGCGCTTTGCATAAGCCTCCTTCACCTCCTCAACTTTCTGAGTAATGGCGGCGATGTCTTCCTTTGTCGCAAGATTCTTGCCCTTCTCGCCGATATACGAAGGAAAGAAGGAGCGTAGAACGAGCCAGAGAACTCCGATCGTCGCCAGAAGTAGGAGGTAGAAGAAGGACTCGGGCATGTGGCGTGCAGTGTGATCTTTGTGCGGCCTAACGTTGGAATTAACCGGCGCGGAACGGATGGCGGGCTGGAAGGCCAGAATGAAATGGCGGCCTGTAAGCCCGGCAGCCGTGTAGCGTCCGGTTGAATGACTGGTTAGGCATCAGCGATGTGCTGTCGGAGTGCAGCTAATGATTGCTCGCCAATTAGTCTATGAATCATCGCGTGGCAGTTTGGGCAGAGAGGTACTAGATCGCGTTCCGCATCCACAATATAGCTCCGACGAATTGTTCGTAAGGGGTTCAAGTGATGAACGTGGATAAACCCCGCGCCAAGCGGCCCATATTTCTTTTCAAAGTTGAAGTTGCAACCGTGGCATGTGATGCCATGAATCTTGAGGCAGCGCGCTCTCGCCGCAGGATTGCGCTCTGATCGCGACTGAGTGACATTGAGTCGCGCCCCTTCTATGAAGCTATTTCCCGGCGCTGATGCAATGGGTTCGCGAACGGTTGCCGTGGCTTGCCTTGGAAGGTAGATGCCGCCGGTTCCGCTTAGGGTCTTGGCGGAAACGTCCGATGACAGTGCGTGGAGCCATTCGCCTAAATCTTCGAGAAGATTGTCGAAGGCTTGTGATGGCCTGTCCAACTTCGTAAAGAACCTCTTCAGTACGCGAGTAGTGTCTGTACCAGTGCCACGAGATTGGTAGTTGGCGACGGTCGTTCCCCTATAACCAATGAACTTGCTCGGTGCAAATGCCTTGTGGTCAGGGAAGTAGAACCAATGCGAGTATCTTCCAAGTTGCTTGAATGCGATCGAGTCGGGCTTCTTCGCGACGTGTTGAAAGCGAAGGGCATTTTCTCGCGCCTCGGAAAGTGACTGAACCAGTTCCATGATGGGTTGCGAACCTTGACGGTTGGATTCTGATGCCTAACGTTCGAGCTAACCGGCCTGCGGAGGCAAGCACCGTAAGCCCGGACTGCGACGATGTTACTGCTGGCGCAGGCCGGGCTTACGGTGCTTGCCGTAGCGGGTCCGGTTGAGCGAGGGGTTAGGCGTCGCTGGCAGGTAGCTCATGGACTTGCCAAACTTGACTGGCGTGGTCGTATTGAAGCAGCGCTTTGTCGGGGGTGTTCTCTGGGGTAACCACAGCATCCTTCCGTGTGGCCTGTGCCAGTCGCTCGACGAACTGCAGCACGGCAACGTGCTTTTCTTGATCTATGACTTCCCATGGATCAATGTCCAATTCGATCTCTTCGGGCACGAAAAAGTGGCAATTGATGCGAACAGCGCCAGTCAGTATGCTGAGCAAATGAGAGTGCTCTCGATCTCGGAAGAGGGCGGCAGCTGCCGGCAACGAGTGAGGAATCCCGTCTTGTGTGTACTCGTGCGGATATGTTTGAGCCAGGACTAGAAGCGCATCCCAATCTGAGGCGATGGTACTGAAGACATAGATGTCTCTCAGCGAACCGTCGACGTGCCAGAGATCAGCGGGTTGATTCAGGGTGGGGCGGTTCACAGTGGGTGCGATTGTGACGCCTAACGTTCGAGGTAAGCGGGAGACGACGGCAAGGCGCCAGGCCCGCGCGATGCAGAATAAACCACAGCGGCGCGCGGGCCTGGCGACTTGCCGTTGGCTCTCCGCTTGACCGAGGGGTTAGGCCTCATTGCCGACGTTTGGCTGCTGATCTGACAGCCTGGCAGAACTCCTCCGCTCCCTTTGGACAGTGTCGAGTTACGTTCGCGTGAACTGTGTTGAAGGTGTCTCGTGGAAAGGCCTCCGAGTCGATGATGACCCAGATGAACTTCTTGAACTCTCGATCCTTAGTCGTCAGTGCAAGCATTGTAGGAATCTCCGACCAGCGATTGGCCCAGAGGAGTTGAACCTTGTCCTCTGCACCTCCCGCAATCGCGCCCTCGTAGCAGTGCTTGAACTGCTTGTAGAACCTGTAGACGCCGTCCCAAGTTGTGAGGTAATCCGTAACCACCTCGGCCGCGTAGGCCTCTTCCCGAGTGCACGTACTGGATGAAGAATGGGCCTGCGACGACAGAAGAAGCGCGGCTAACGTAGCGAACGCGACGGTGGTTCTCATGAG
>NZ_JAOCQD020000007.1 GCF_025290835.2 Aquabacterium sp. OR-4
TCCGGCCACAGCCCAGGCCAACGCCCAGGCCCCTGCCCTGGCCACCAGCCGCACGCCGCGCTGGTTTCGCCACGCAGCCGCCCGGCGCGAAACGCCGGCACCCAGGGCCGGCCGAATGGTCAAGCACGGGATGGTGCGCGCGCAGCCGGTGCGCGGGGCCTGGCTCAGCCGCATTCGCGCCGCCCTGCAGCAGCGCGCCGACCGGGCCGAGCACGGCACCCAGTTGCGCCACGAAGCCGGTCACGGACTGGCGCCTATATGGCGGTCGGTGACATGCCGTTCTTGTGCGCAGCCAGCCGCTTCGTTGGCGGCCTGGTGGGGGGCGTTTCCGGGTACAAACTCGGCTCTGCCGCAGCCAGCACCGCGTGGACCGCCGTCCAGAACCACCCATGAGCACCGCGAGCGCTCCATCGAACAATGCCGCCCTCTCCCGTCTGCTGGATGAGGCGTCCCGGGGCGCGGTGACGGACGCCGAGTTTCTCTCGCAAGCAAAGGAACTGGGCGTCAGTTCGGCCTGGGTGCAAGCACAACTGGAACGCCTGCACACCGACTGGGATGAGTCCCGGCTTTGCCTGCTGATCGACTGTCTGTACCTGCCGGGTGTTCATGGCGCGGCTGGCTGGGCGAGCGTCACGTCGGCGTTTTGCAGATTGATGCTTGACCCGCGCATGGAACCCGGCACCGTCGAGTTGACCGCCGATGCCATTGCAGACTTTCGTCTGGACTTGCAGGATCTGCGCGTTCTGACTCTGGTCTGCACCAGCTCACGTTGGAATGACGATGGCTACTGGCCAGACCTGCGCAAAGCCCTGGAGACCATGCCCGCCGCCGTGCACAACGGTGCCGTGTCGCGGCGGGAAGTCCTTGATCTGTTATCCACCGTCGCCAACAGCCCCGCAACGCAGACCGAGGACTGCGGTCTGCGAAGCACGGCGCAGGCCATGTCCCGCCAGATCAGCGAAGAGGCTGAATAGGCACGGGATTGCGAACGCGACCCATTGCCGTGCACCGGAAATCCGTATCCACACCGCCAGTTCCTGAGCCATCGACATAACCGACCGACGTGATGCCGAGCGCTTCAGGCAAACGCATCCCTATCATCCATGTAGCGCAGCATGTGGATACAGATGTTTGATCTGAACCTCTCGCCTCCAAGCCAGGATCCTCGAAGAATCGCCTAGGACAGGGAAACTGCGCCGGCCAACTGGACGCGTACTTTGTCGCCTACTGCCACACCATGCGTGAGGCGCAAATCAGCGAGGAGGATCCATGCAGATCGACCCGAACGCCAGCGGTGCCCTGGCTGGCGCCGTGAACGCGGCCACCGCCCAGGCCAACGCTCCGGCCACAGCCCAGGCCAACGCCC